>NZ_BAABWK010000003.1 GCF_040362765.1 Pyruvatibacter sp. HU-CL02332 | reverse complement strand
GAACTACCGTCCGCAGTTCTACTTCCGTACGACGGATGTGACGGGTGTTGTGTCACTGCCGGAAGGCACTGAAATGGTGATGCCTGGCGACAACTGCGAGATGCTTGTTGAGCTGATCGTACCGATTGCCATGGAAGAGAAGCTGCGCTTCGCTATCCGTGAAGGCGGCCGCACCGTGGGTGCTGGCGTCGTTGCAGCAATCATCGAGTAATGCGTATGGGGGCAGCTACAAAAAGTTGCCCCCGTTCGCCGGTTTAGGAGTGTAGCTCAACTGGCAGAGCACCGGTCTCCAAAACCGGGGGTTGGGGGTTCGAGTCCCTCCACTCCTGCCAGCCGCACCGAGTGAGTTAGGTGAGGCGGCAGGGCCAAGCGCGGAAGTATCCCGCAAGGCATGTATCCAGTCCTGAGAGTTTGCAGGACGACAAGCGATAAAGGCGCGATAAGAGCGTGGCAAAAGACGTAGCGAAAAAGAAGAAGACCGGGCCGCTGGAATTTGCCCAGCAGGTGCGGTCTGAGACGTCTAAGGTGACATGGCCGACCCGCCGTGAGACCGCGATCACGACCGTCATGGTTTTCATCATGGTCGCGCTTGCTTCTATTTTCTTCTTTGTTGCCGACCAGATCATGAGCTGGGGCGTGCAGCTGCTGTTGAACCTCAGCCTTTAAGCCTGAGCGTCGCAGCCTGAGAAACACCGGCCTCCCGATATCGGGCAGGGCCACCAAACAAGGATATCCGCGCACATGGCGCATCGTTGGTACATCGTCCACAGCTACTCCAACTTCGAAAAGAAGGTGGCAGAGAGCATCAAGGAACAGGCTGTTCAGCAGGGCCTCGAGGATTGCTTTGAGGAAGTGCTGGTGCCGACTGAGGAAGTGGTGGAAGTCCGCCGCGGCCAGAAGGTCAATACGGAACGCAAGTTCTTCCCGGGCTACGTGCTGGTGAAGATGGATCTGACGGATGAAGCCTTTCACCTGGTGAAGAACACGCCAAAGGTCACGGGTTTCCTTGGGTCTGAGTCCAAACCGCAGCCGGTCAGTCAGGCTGAGGTCGATCGCATTGTGAACCAGGTTCAGGAAGGTGTGGATCGTCCCAAGCCTTCGATCTCTTTCGAGATTGGCGAGCAGGTTCGTGTTGTCGATGGTCCGTTTGCATCGTTCACGGGCCTTGTTGAGGAAGTCGACGAGGAAGCAACGCGTCTCAAGGTTGCCGTGTCAATCTTTGGTCGTCCGACCCCCGTTGAGCTTGAATACGCTCAGGTAGACAAAACCTAGCGATTTGCGGCTGGCTGAAAAATCAGTCAGCCCTCTAGTAATTCCAAGGACTTTGGGGTATTTCCTGCGGCCTTGGATGAAGCGCCTCGCTCCTGACCGGGTTTGCCGGACATGGATTGGGGCGTTTTCACGTTGAGACTTTGTGGGAGGCACAGCCAGTGCCGCACCACAATCCTTCGAAGTAAAAAGTCAGGTTTTCTCTCGCTTTTGAGGGGCCTGGAAGGAGCAATAATGGCGAAGAAGATTATCGGGTACCTGAAACTTCAGGTGCCGGCAGGGGCGGCCAATCCGTCACCTCCCATCGGCCCGGCCCTCGGCCAGCGTGGCCTGAACATCATGGAATTCTGTAAGGCGTTCAACGCCAAGACGCAGGGCATGGAAAATGGCATGCCTGTCCCAACGATCGTTACGATCTATCAGGACAAGTCCTTCACGTTCATCACGAAGAAGCCACCGGCAAGCTACTACCTCAAGAAAGCCGCCAAGCTGAACAAGGGCTCTCAGAAGCCAGGTTCTGAAGTGGCAGGCAAGGTCACCATGAAGCAGGTCCGCGAAATCGCGGAAGAGAAGCTTGTTGACCTCAACGCAAACGACATCGACGCCGCAGCCCTGATTATCGCTGGCTCCGCGCGCTCCATGGGTATCGAGGTGGTGGGCTAAGTCATGGCAAAAGCAGGCAAAAAGATTACCGCTTCACGCGAAGCTATTGATCGCAAGAAGCTCTACACTCTTGATGAAGCTGTTCAGCTCATCAAGGACGGTGCTAAGTCCAAGTTCGATGAGACTGTTGAAGTCGCCATGAACCTTGGTGTTGACCCACGCCACGCTGACCAGATGGTCCGCGGCGTATGTGCACTTCCCAACGGTTCAGGCCGTGGTGCCCGTGTTGCTGTGTTCGCTAAAGGCGACAAGGCAGACGAAGCCAAGGCAGCCGGTGCTGATATCGTCGGTGCTGAAGACCTGATGGAAGAAGTGCAGGGCGGCAAGATCGATTTTGACAAGTGCATTGCGACACCAGACATGATGCCGCTCGTCGGTCGTCTGGGTAAGGTGCTTGGTCCGCGCAACCTGATGCCAAACCCCAAGGTTGGCACGGTGACACCTGATGTTGCTGAAGCTGTGAAAGCAGCCAAGGGCGGTGCAGTTGAGTTCCGCGTTGAGAAGGCCGGCGTACTGCAGGCAGGCGTTGGCAAAGCCAGCTTCTCTGCTGAACAGATCAGCCAGAACATCACAGCGTTTGTGGATTCTGTGCAGAAGGCCAAGCCGACTGGCGCAAAGGGCAACTACATCAAGCGTGTCAGCATCAGCTCGACAATGGGCCCTGGTGTAAAGATTGATCCTTCAAGCCTTTCGTCTGAAGGCTAAGGAATAGAGCGTATCCCTTTGGATGCGTTGCGAAATTCGCTCTCGCTGGCATGGCTGGCGGGAGGGATGAGGCCGGGAAACCGGCCTTGCCCTGTCCGTGACTGCGGGTGTCCAAGGGACGTGTTCCGGAGGACTTAATGACCGCCTGCATTAGACGGGACGACCCGATTTCGGGCCGCTTCTGGCCGATGTTGTGTGAGGGGAGAGATCCCCAGCATTGGCGGACAGGCAATTGAGCGTCGTGACCCAGCTTTGCTGGATTACGACTATTGCCACCGGGCTTTGTTCGTTTGCAGGTATTCCTGCAGCGCAGTGAAGCCCAAAAGTTGGAGTAGAGCCACGTGGAACGCGCTGAAAAAGATGCGCTCGTCTCGACCCTGAACGGTGTCTTCAGTGACGCCGGTGTGGTCGTGGTGACCCACTATTCAGGCCTTAACGTTGCGGAGCTTTCCGAGCTTCGTCGCGACATGGCCGAAGCTGGTGCGAGTTTTCGGGTAACGAAAAATCGTCTGGCAAAACGTGCTCTGGAAGGTACGCCAGCATCCGAGATCACTGATCTGTTTACTGGCCCAACTGCAATCGGCGTCTCTGAAGACCCGGTTGCAGCACCACGGATCCTCGCGAAGTTCGCCAAGGCTAATGACAAGCTCATTATCCGTGGTGGCATCATGGGAGATACCGTGCTTGACGAGACTGGCGTGAAGGCACTTGCCGACCTGCCATCCCTCGACGAGCTCCGGGGCAAGATTGTGGGAATGCTCAACACGCCAGCAACCCGTATCGCAGGAGTGCTCGCAGCACCCGGCGGTCAGGTCGCTCGCGTTATTGCAGCCAAAGCAGAACAGGGGGATGCCGCCTAGAGCATCCGCTCACAGGCAGTCATTCACTCATCACATACCTACCGTCAGAAGCGGTATTACGAAACTAAGGAATTACGAAAAATGGCAAATCTCGAGCAGATCGTTGACGACCTGTCAGCCCTGACCGTCCTGGAAGCCGCTGAGCTTTCAAAGATGCTTGAAGAAAAGTGGGGCGTTTCCGCCGCAGCACCTGTTGCAGTTGCAGCAGCCGGTGGCGCAGCCGCTGGTGGCGAAGCCGCTGAAGAAAAGACAGAGTTCTCTGTTGTTCTGACAGGCGCAGGCGACAAGAAGATCAACGTCATCAAGGAAGTCCGCACCATCACTGGTCTGGGCCTGAAGGAAGCCAAAGAGCTTGTTGAAGGTGCCCCGAAGGAAGTGAAGGGCGATGTTCCCAAGGCGGAAGCCGAAGAAATGAAGAAGAAGCTGGAAGAAGCCGGCGCATCTGTCGAACTCAAGTAGTTCACAGATATTCTTCTTTTGTGAGGCGGGTGCCTTTTGGGCACCCCCCTTGCGCTGAAGATCGGGGAAGGCCATATTCGGTCTTACCCATATACATCGAGTGGCGATGCGCTGGTTCCGTCTTATAGCGGGGCCGGCGCATGCGTCGCTTTTGCGCATGCCAGGTTACGGGAATACAGGGGAAACCCTGACGAATTGGACCTGTCAGCGCGTGGTGAACCGGACTCTAAGTCCGTCTGTGCCGACCCTCAATTCGTGGTGTCCGCTTGCTGGATGCCATGCCCCTGATTCGCTTATGTGCGAGGACACTTGATGTCGCAGTCCTTTACTGGCCGCAAACGTATCCGCAAATTTTTTGGTCACATCCCCGAAGTGACTAAAATGCCGAACCTCATTGAGGTTCAAAAACAGTCATATGACCATTTCCTTCTGACCGACCCGGCTGATCGCAAGCCGGATGAGGGCCTTGAGGCGGTTTTCCGCTCGGTCTTCCCGATCTCTGACTATGCGGAGACGTCGACGCTGGAATTTGTGTCGTACTCTTTTGAAGATCCCAAATACGACACAGAAGAGTGCCAGCAGCGCAGCATGACCTACGCTGCGCCTTTGAAGGTGACACTCCGCCTCATCGTATTTGATGTGGACGAAGATACCGGCGCCAAGTCCGTCAAGGACATCAAGGAGCAGGACGTCTATATGGGCGACATGCCGCTGATGACGGAGAACGGCACGTTCATCGTCAATGGCACGGAGCGCGTGATCGTTTCCCAGATGCACCGCTCGCCTGGTGTGTTCTTTGACCACGACAAGGGCAAGACGCATTCGTCCGGCAAGCTTCTGTTTGCTGCACGCGTTATCCCGTATCGCGGTTCCTGGCTCGACTTTGAGTTTGACGCCAAGGACATCGTGCATTGCCGTATTGACCGTCGCCGTAAAATTCCGGCGACGACGCTCCTCTATGCGCTTGGCATGGACAGCGAGCAGATCCTTGATCTGTTCTACGGCAAGATTGCCTACAAGAAGACCAAGGACGGCTGGAAGACGCCGTTCAATCCAGAAGGCATGCGCGGCATCAAGCCAGCTGTTGATCTGGTAGATGCCAAAACGGGTGACGTTGTCATTGAGGCGGGTCGCAAGATCACGCCGCGTCTTGGCAAGAAGCTCATCGAAGAGGGCGTCAAAGAGCTGCTGATGCAGCCTGAAGATCTGATCGGGCAGTTCATTGCCACCGAGATGATCAACGAAGAAACCGGTGAAATCTTTGCTGAAGCCGGCGAAGAAATTACCGAAGAGCTGTTCGAGACATTTGCAGAGGCCGGTATCAAGGCCATCGAAGTTCTCGACATTGACCAGGTGAATGTGGGTGGCTACATCCGCAACACGCTGGCTGTGGACAAAGCCACCAACAAGGATCAGGCGCTGGTAGACATCTACCGTGTGATGCGTCCCGGTGAGCCGCCAACCCCGGACACAGCTCAGGCGCTGTTCGACAGCCTGTTCTTCGACAGCGAACGCTACGACCTTTCTGCCGTCGGTCGCGTGAAGATGAACATGCGCCTTGATCTGGATGCAGAAGACACTGTTCGCGTCCTGCGCGGTGACGACATTCTGGCCGTCATCAAGACGCTGGTGGATCTGCGTGATGGTCGCGGTGAAATCGACGACATTGACCACCTCGGCAACCGTCGTGTTCGCTCTGTTGGTGAGCTGATGGAAAACCAGTTCCGTGTTGGACTGCTCCGTATGGAGCGCGCCATCAAGGAACGCATGGGTTCTGTCGACATCGACACGGTGATGCCCCAGGACCTCATCAACGCCAAGCCAGTTGCGGCGGCTGTGCGTGAGTTCTTTGGGTCGTCCCAGCTGTCCCAGTTCATGGACCAGACAAACCCGCTGTCAGAGATCACGCATAAGCGTCGTCTCTCAGCGCTTGGACCAGGCGGGCTGACGCGTGAACGTGCGGGCTTTGAAGTTCGTGACGTGCACCCAACCCACTACGGTCGTATCTGCCCGATTGAAACGCCGGAAGGCCCGAACATTGGTCTGATCAACTCACT
The DNA here is from genome assembly GCF_040362765.1 of Pyruvatibacter sp. HU-CL02332. NCBI lineage: Bacteria > Pseudomonadati > Pseudomonadota > Alphaproteobacteria > Hyphomicrobiales > Parvibaculaceae > Pyruvatibacter > Pyruvatibacter sp. HU-CL02332. The sequence continues at coordinate 10,227 of NZ_BAABWK010000003.1, read as the reverse complement.
GGCTACCTACAGCCGGGTGAACAAATACGGCTTCATTGAAACGCCTTACCGCAAGGTGAACGAAGGCGTTGTGACGGACGAGGTCGTTTACCTTTCCGCCATGGAAGAGGGCCGTTACTCCATCGCCCAGGCGAACGTCGCCATTGAGGCTGATGGTACGTTTACGGATGAACTAATTGCTGCCCGTCGCGCCGGCGACGTGCTGATGATGCCACGTGAAGAAGTGGGCTTTGTGGATGTGTCGCCACGCCAGCTGGTGTCGGTTGCCGCAGCACTCATTCCATTCCTTGAAAACGATGACGCCAACCGTGCGCTCATGGGATCAAACATGCAGCGCCAGGCTGTGCCGCTGGTGAAGGCGGATGCGCCTCTCGTCGGTACCGGCATGGAAAGCGTTGTTGCCCATGACTCAGGTGCGGCTGTAGCCGCTCGCCGTACAGGTGTTGTCGATCAGGTTGACGCTACCCGCATCGTGGTGCGCGCAACGGAAGAAACTGACAACTCCAAGTCAGGCGTGGACATCTACAACCTGCGTAAGTTCCAGCGTTCTAACCAGAACACCTGCATGAACCAGCGTCCGCTGGTGAAGGTTGGTGACCGGGTCAAAGCCGGCGACATCATGGCCGATGGTCCGTCTACGGATCTTGGTGAGCTTGCTCTTGGTCGTAACGTACTCGTCGCGTTCATGCCGTGGAACGGTTACAACTTTGAGGACTCCATCCTCATCTCCGAACGCATCGTGCGGGACGACGTGTTTACGTCGATCCACATCGAAGAGTTCGAAGTTGCTGCCCGTGATACGAAGCTTGGACCAGAAGAAGTCACTCGTGACATTCCGAACGTAGGCGAGGAAGCGCTGCGCAACCTCGACGAAGCGGGCATTGTTTACATCGGTGCTGAAGTGCATCCGGGCGATATCCTCTGCGGCAAGATCACGCCGAAGGGTGAAAGCCCGATGACACCGGAAGAAAAACTTCTGCGTGCCATCTTCGGTGAAAAAGCGTCTGACGTTCGCGACACATCTCTCAAGCTGCCTCCGGGCGTTGCGGGTACGGTCGTTGAAGTGCGCGTGTTCAACCGCCACGGCGTGGACAAGGACGAACGTGCGCTGGCGATTGAGCGGGAAGAAATCGAGCGTCTTGCAAAAGACCGCGATGACGAACTCGCGATCCTTGAGCGCAACGTGTTTGGTCGTCTGGAAGAAATGCTGCTGAACAAGCAGGTTGCTTCTGGTCCAAATGACATGGCGCCAGACAGCAAGGTGACACCTGCGATCCTGGAAGAACTTTCCAAGGGCCAGTGGTGGCAGATTGCTCTGAAGAACGACAAGGCCATGGCTGATGTCGAAGCGCTGAAGAAGCAGTATGACGATGGTAAGAAGCGTCTTGATGCACGCTTTGAAGACAAGGTCGAGAAGCTGCAGCGTGGTGACGAACTGCCACCTGGCGTGATGAAGATGGTCAAGGTCTTCGTGGCTGTGAAGCGCAAGCTGCAGCCCGGTGACAAAATGGCCGGTCGTCATGGCAACAAGGGTGTGATCTCCAAGATCAACCCGATCGAAGACATGCCGTATCTGGAAGATGGTACCCATGTGGACATCGTGCTGAACCCGCTGGGTGTGCCGAGCCGCATGAATGTGGGCCAGATTCTGGAAACCCATATGGGGTGGGCCAGTGCCGGCCTTGGCAAGATGATTGGTGATGCACTTGAGGCCTACAAGGCTGAAGGCAAGCTCATTGAACTCAAGAAGACGCTTGAGAATGTGTATGGCGATGAGCCGACATTGGATGAGCTTGATGACAATGGTCTGATTGAGCTTGGCACCAACCTGCAAAAGGGTGTTCCGATTGCAACGCCAGTGTTTGATGGCGCGCATGAAGGCGATGTTGTGGACATGCTTGAAAAAGCCGGTCTCGACGGGTCAGGTCAGTCAACTTTGTATGATGGTCGTACAGGTGAACAGTTCGACCGTCCGGTAACGGTTGGCTACATCTACATGCTGAAGCTGCATCACCTTGTGGATGACAAGATCCACGCCCGGTCGATCGGACCGTACTCGCTTGTTACGCAGCAGCCGCTGGGTGGTAAGGCGCAGTTCGGCGGCCAGCGCTTCGGTGAAATGGAAGTATGGGCACTGCAGGCCTATGGCGCTGCATACACGCTCCAGGAAATGCTCACTGTGAAGTCGGATGACGTTGCTGGCCGTACCAAGGTGTACGAAGCCATCGTGCGTGGCGACGACACATTCGAAGCGGGCATTCCCGAAAGCTTCAACGTGCTTGTTAAGGAGATGCGGTCACTCGGCCTGAACGTCGAGCTGCAGACCACAAGTACATAGGCGATAGCGACTTGCGGTTCGGACCTAAGCGGGTCCGAACCGCCAAATCATTTTTTGTAGTCCTACCCTGGACCGGCTGAACATCAGGCGGGCAGGGGCACCCCTAAGAGGCGGTTCATGAACCAGGAAGTCCTCAGCAATATCTTCAACCCCTCAGGCGTCGCTGAGACGTTTGATGCGATCAAGATTTCGATCTCCTCTCCCGAGAAGATCCTGTCGTGGTCGTTTGGCGAGGTGAAGAAGCCCGAAACGATCAACTACCGTACGTTCAAGCCTGAGCGTGACGGTCTGTTCTGTGCGCGCATCTTTGGTCCGATCAAGGACTATGAGTGCCTGTGCGGCAAGTACAAGCGGATGAAGTACAAAGGCATCATCTGCGAAAAGTGCGGTGTTGAAGTAACGCTCTCAAAGGTCCGGCGTGAGCGCATGGGCCACATTGAGCTTGCAGCTCCTGTTGCTCACATCTGGTTCCTGAAGTCCCTGCCATCGCGCATCGGCCTTCTGCTGGATATGGCGCTCAAGGATCTGGAGCGCGTGCTCTACTTTGAAAGCTACATCGTCACTGAGCCAGGCCTGACACCGTTGAAGCTGCACCAGCTTCTGACGGAAGAAGAATACGCTGACGCGCAGGACGAGTTCGGCGAAGACGCATTTACCGCGGGCATCGGCGCTGAAGCCATCCGCGACATGCTGATGACGCTTGATCTTGAAAAGACCGCTGCTGAGCTGCGCGTCGAGATCGCCGAAGCAACCACTGAGCTCAAGCCCAAGAAGCTGGCCAAGCGCCTGAAGGTTGTTGAAGCCTTCATGGAATCCGGCAACCGTCCTGAGTGGATGATCATGACTGTTGTTCCGGTCATCCCACCGGAACTGCGTCCGCTGGTGCCACTTGATGGGGGCCGCTTTGCGACCTCTGACCTCAATGACCTCTACCGTCGCGTGATCAACCGGAACAACCGTTTGAAGCGTTTGATGGAGCTGCGTGCACCGGACATCATCATCCGGAACGAAAAGCGCATGCTGCAGGAAGCTGTTGATGCCCTGTTTGACAATGGTCGCCGTGGCCGCGTCATCACCGGTGCCAACAAGCGTCCGCTGAAGTCACTCTCCGACATGCTCAAGGGCAAGCAGGGCCGTTTCCGTCAGAACCTGCTCGGCAAGCGCGTGGACTACTCTGGCCGTTCGGTCATCGTGGTGGGTCCCGAGCTTAAGCTGCATCAGTGTGGTCTGCCCAAGAAGATGGCGCTTGAACTGTTCAAGCCGTTTATCTACTCGCGCCTTGAAGCCAAGGGCCTTGCGGCGACGATCAAGCAGGCGAAGAAACTGGTTGAAAAAGAAAAGCCGGAAGTGTGGGACATCCTCGAAGAGGTGATCCGCGAACATCCGGTAATGCTCAACCGTGCGCCGACACTTCACCGTCTTGGCATTCAGGCTTTCGAACCAACACTGATCGAAGGTAAGGCCATCCAGCTTCACCCGCTGGTCTGTGCTGCGTTCAATGCTGACTTTGATGGTGACCAGATGGCCGTTCACGTGCCGCTGTCGCTTGAAGCCCAGCTCGAAGCACGTGTGCTGATGATGTCCACAAACAACATTCTGCACCCGGCTGATGGCACCCCCATCATTGTGCCGTCGCAGGATATTGTTCTTGGCCTCTACTACCTGTCGCTCGAAAAAGAAAACGAGCCGGGCGAGGGCATGGTCTTCTCTGACGTGAAAGAGATCGAGCATGCACTTGATGCGGGCTCCGTTACTCTGCACGCCAAGGTAAAGGCACGCTGGATCACCAAGGACGAGAATGGCGACGACGTCACCATGATCGTGGATACGACACCTGGTCGTATGCTGGTTGGTGATCTACTGCCGCGTAACCCGAACGTGCCCTATGACCTTGTGAACCAGCTTCTGACCAAGAAGGCGATCTCCGGCGTCATCGACGTTGTGTATCGTCACACAGGCCAGAAAGAGACGGTCATCTTCTGTGACCGCATCATGGGTCTCGGCTTTGCCCGTGCCTGCCGTGCCGGCATTTCGTTCGGCAAGGACGACATGGTGGTGCCGGAAACGAAGACCGGTCTTGTTGATGAAACGCGCACACTCGCGAATGAGTATGAGCAGCAGTACATCGACGGTCTGATCACGCAGGGCGAAAAGTACAACAAGGTTGTGGATGCCTGGGCCAAGTGCACAGACAAGGTTGCCGAAGAGATGATGGGCAAGATTTCATCTGTCCAGATCGACGAGGAAACCAACCGCACCAAGGACATCAACTCGATCTACATGATGTCCCATTCAGGCGCCCGTGGTTCGCCCGCGCAGATGAAGCAGCTTGCCGGTATGCGTGGCCTTATGGCCAAGCCGTCAGGCGAGATCATTGAAACGCCGATTATCTCGAACTTTAAAGAAGGCCTGACCGTGCTTGAGTACTTCAACTCAACCCACGGTGCCCGTAAGGGTCTGGCTGATACGGCTCTTAAGACTGCTAACTCCGGTTACCTGACCCGTCGTCTTGTTGACGTGGCACAGGACTGCATCATCACGGAACCTGATTGTGGTTCTGAAGATGGTCTGACCGTTGGTGCGGTGCTTGATAGTGGTGAAGTGCTTGCCTCTCTTGGCAGCCGGATCCTTGGCCGTACGCCTGCCAACGACATTGTTCACCCGTCTACGGGTGACGTGATCGTGCCCAAGGGCGAAGAGATCACTGAGCCTCTTGCTGATGCGGTTGAAGAAGCCGGTATCCAGCAGGTGCTGATCCGCTCTGTGCTGACGTGCGAAACGCGCGGCGGTGTGTGCGGTAAGTGCTACGGCCGTGACCTTGCTCGCGGTACACCGGTGAACATGGGTGAAGCAATCGGCGTAATTGCAGCTCAGTCTATCGGTGAGCCCGGCACGCAGTTGACCATGCGTACCTTCCATATTGGTGGTACGGCGCAGGTGGTGGATTCATCATTCATTGAATCCAACCATGCCGGTACAGTGACAATCGCTAACCCGGAACTTGTGACGGACTCCTCTGGCAATGTCATCGTCATGGGCCGCTCTTCGCAGCTTGTGGTGTCTGATGCTGAAGGTATCGAACTCGCAACACACCGTCTGTCCTACGGCACACGCCTGCGTGTGAAGGATGGTGACACGGTGGATCGCGGTCAGCGTATGGCTGAGTGGGACCCGTATACCCTGCCAATCCTCACGGAACGTGATGGCATCATCGGCTTCGAAGATGTGATCGAAGGGGTGACCATCCGTGAAGTAGCGGATGAAGCAACAGGTATCTCATCCAAGGTTGTGATCGACTGGCGTGCGTCTACGCGGTCTGCCGATCTCAAGCCGGCGATTGTGGTCAAGGGCAAAAATGGCCAGGTGCTGAAGCTCGCCAATGGCAACGAAGCCCGCTACCTGCTCGCTGTGGATGCCATTCTGTCCGTTGAAGACGGTGCGGAGATCCATGCTGGTGACGTGGTTGCACGTATTCCAACGGAAGGTGCAAAGACCCGTGACATCACGGGTGGTCTGCCACGTGTGGCTGAACTGTTCGAAGCACGTCGTCCCAAGGACAATGCCGTCATCGCAGAAGCTGATGGCGTCGTTGAGTTTGGCCGCGACTACAAGAACAAGCGCCGGATTGTTGTTCGTCCCAAGGATGAGAGTGAAGAGCCGACGGAATATCTCATTCCGAAGGGCAAGCACCTCACCGTTCGTGAAGGTGACTTCATTGAAAAGGGCGAGTACCTGCTTGATGGCAACCCAGCGCCGCATGACATTCTGGCCGTTTCAGGCGTCGAGGAGCTTGCTCGCTACCTCGTCAATGAAATTCAGGAGGTCTATCGACTGCAGGGCGTGAACATCAACGACAAGCACATCGAGGTGATTGTTCGCCAGATGCTGCAAAAAGTTGAAGTCACGGATGCCGGCACGACACCGCTGCTGAAAGCAGAACAGCTTGATCGCGTCGAATTTGACGAGATCAACGAGAAGGTGATCGCTGAAGGCGGCACGCCTGCTGAGGCAAACCCGGTTCTGCTGGGCATCACCAAGGCGTCGCTGCAGACACGGTCGTTCATCTCAGCTGCGTCGTTCCAGGAAACTACCCGTGTTCTCACGGATGCTTCCGTGAACGGTAAGCAGGACCACCTGATTGGCCTGAAGGAAAACGTCATTGTGGGTCGGCTTATCCCGGCCGGCACAGGCGCGCTCCTCAACCGCCTCAAGAACGAAGCTGCTGGTCGCGATGAGACGATCATGGACAGCCGCGGCGTTGTTGCTCCCGCCATTGAAGAGGGCGAGGGCGAAGAGGCAGACGAGGTCGCCTAAAACAACATTGGGGCTGCCGGGATCTGCCCGGCAGCCCCAGTTTTCCGCCTTTGTGAGGCGGGATTGGCTGATATGCAGATAAGTTCGGGATTTCCCGCCAAATTCTGCGACATCGGCCTTGACGTGCAGGGGGTGGATAGTTAGTTTCCGCCAACTTTTGAGGCAAGCAGTAGGCGATTCAGGTGGCTCAAGCCCCAGCCTAAACGTTGTCAAAGAAAGCCAAAGAGCACTCTACCGGAGCAAGAACTGGGGCTAACCCTCTGGTTCCTCTGCGTTTTTTGGACCTTTCGGGATTTGTCCGACTGGTCCAATTTGGCGTGCCGCTGGATCATCTGCATTGAGCAGGTGGAACCGGCGAGGCGCGCCGACTCGCATTCGGACGACGTGTTTTAAGGTTTTCTTCAAAAAACAGGTTTTCCCGGCCGATTTCGGCGGGGATTTGGTTCAAGGGCCCATGCAAGTGGGCTGTAAGTCAGAGAAGGCGTCGAAAAGCTCTTATGCCGACGATTAACCAGCTCATCCGCAAGCCGCGCCAGCCGCAGATCAAGCGGACCAAGGTGCCAGCCATGGAAGCCTGCCCGCAGAAGCGTGGCGTGTGCACCCGTGTCTATACGACGACCCCAAAGAAGCCGAACTCGGCTCTGCGTAAGGTTGCTCGTGTGCGCCTCAACAACGGCTTCGAAGTCACAAGCTACATTCCGGGTGAAGGCCATAACCTTCAGGAACACTCCGTGGTGATGATCCGCGGCGGCCGTGTGAAGGACCTTCCCGGCGTTCGCTATCACATCATTCGCGGCGTTCTGGATACCCAGGGCGTCAAGGACCGTAAGCAGCGTCGTTCGAAATACGGCGCCAAGCGGCCGAAATAGGGCGGGGAGTTTAGAAAATGTCACGACGTCACCGCGCCGAAAAACGCGAAGTCATCCCCGACGCCAAGTTTGGCGACGAGGTTGTTACCAAGTTCATGAATTGCCTGATGTATGACGGCAAGAAGTCTGCTGCCGAGCGCATTGTTTACGGTGCCTTCGACCAGATGCAGGACAAGACGAGCCAGGACCCGGTTCAGATGTTCCACGATGCGCTCACAAATGTGATGCCTGCAGTGGAAGTGCGCTCCCGCCGTGTTGGTGGTGCGACCTACCAGGTCCCCGTTGAAGTTCGCCCTGAGCGGCGCCGTGCGCTTGCCATTCGTTGGGTGATTTCTGCATCTCGTGCTCGCAACGAGAAGACAATGACTGATCGCCTGGCTGGTGAGCTGCTTGATGCAGCCAACAACCGTGGCGCTGCAATCAAGAAGCGTGAAGACACACACCGGATGGCTGAAGCCAACCGTGCCTTCTCGCACTATCGCTGGTAGTTCGCTGCGGCGATCCGGTTCTACGTACTGCCCGTTTTGAATTTTAGGTTTTAGAGGCTTCACTCATGTCTTCGCGCACAACACCGCTCCAAGACTATCGCAATATCGGCATCATGGCTCACATCGATGCGGGTAAGACGACGACTACTGAGCGCATCCTCTATTACACGGGCCGTTCGCATAAGATCGGTGAAGTTCATGATGGCGCAGCCACCATGGACTGGATGGAGCAGGAGCAGGAGCGCGGCATCACGATTACGTCCGCTGCTACGACATGCTTCTGGAACGATCACCGCATCAACATCATCGACACTCCCGGCCACGTGGACTTCACCATTGAAGTTGAGCGTTCGCTGCGTGTGCTTGATGGCGCGGTTGCTGTGTTTGACGGCGTTGCCGGTGTTGAGCCTCAGTCCGAAACCGTATGGCGTCAGGCCGACAAGTACAGCGTTCCTCGGATGTGCTTCGTCAACAAGCTGGACCGTACGGGTGCTGACTTCTTCCGTTGCGTTGACATGATCGTCGATCGCCTTGGCGCGACGCCGCTGGTAACGCAGCTGCCAATCGGTATCGAAGCTGACTTCCTGGGTGTTGTTGACCTGGTGAAGATGCAGGCTGTTATCTGGAAAGATGAGAGCCTCGGTGCTGAGTACGAATACACAGACATTCCTGCTGATCTGAAGGATCAGGCAGATGAATATCGCGCCAAGCTCATCGAAACAGCTGTTGAAGCTGACGATGATGCGATGGAAGCATATCTTGAAGGCAACGAGCCTGATGAGGCTGGCCTCAAGGCGCTGATCCGCAAGGGTGCGATTGAGCAGATTTTTGTGCCTGTGCTTTGCGGTACGGCTTTCAAGAACAAGGGTGTGCAGCCACTTCTCGACGCTGTGGTCGATTACATGCCGTCTCCGCTGGATGTGCCTGCGATTAAGGGCATCGATCCCAAGACGGAAGAAGAAACAGATCGCAAGTCAGATGATGACGAGCCGTTTGCTGCATTGGCCTTCAAGATCATGAATGACCCATTCGTTGGGTCGCTCACATTCGCCCGTATCTATTCCGGCAAGCTTGAGACTGGTTCTTCGGTGCTCAACACCGTGAAAGAAAAGCGTGAGCGCGTTGGTCGTATGCTGCTTATGCACTCCAACAGCCGTGAAGACATCAAGGAAGCAGCTGCTGGCGACATCGTTGCTATCGCTGGTCTGAAAGACACGACGACTGGTGACACGCTGTGTGATCCCAACCGTCCGGTTATCCTTGAGCGGATGGAATTCCCGGATCCGGTGATCGAGGTTGCCGTTGAGCCGAAGACCAAGGCTGACCAGGAAAAGATGGGCCTGGCGCTCGCGCGCCTCGCGCAGGAAGATCCTTCCTTCCGCGTGATGTCAGACGAAGAGTCCGGTCAGACCGTGATCAAGGGCATGGGTGAGCTTCACCTCGATATCCTTGTTGATCGCATGAAGCGTGAGTTCAAGGTTGAGGCCAATGTTGGCGCGCCACAGGTGGCGTACCGTGAAACCATCACCAAGCAGGCAACTGTTGACTACACCCACAAGAAGCAGACGGGTGGTTCTGGTCAGTTCGCCCGCGTGAAGCTTGAGTTTGCACCTTGCGAGCCTGGTGAAGGCTTTGAGTTCGAAAGCAAGATCGTCGGTGGTTCTGTGCCCAAGGAATATATTCCGGGCGTGCAGAAGGGCATTGAAAGTGTTCGTGAAAACGGCATGCTTGCCGGCTTCCCGATGCTTGACTTCAAGGTGCGCCTGATTGACGGCGCCTACCATGACGTTGACTCCAGCATCATGGCTTTCGAAATCGCTGCTCGCGCAGCATTCCGTGAAGCAGGTGATGAGCTTGGTGTGGTTCTGCTTGAGCCGGTCATGAACGTCGAGGTCGTGACACCTGAAGATTACATGGGTGACGTTATTGGCGATCTGAACTCACGTCGTGGTCAGATCTCCGGCACAGAAGCACGCGGCAATGCCACTGTGATTTCAGCAATGGTGCCGCTCGCCAACATGTTTGGCTACGTGAATACGCTGCGTTCAATGTCTCAGGGCCGTGCCCAGTATTCGATGCAGTTTGATCACTACGAACAGGTACCGCACGCGGTGTCTGAGGAAGTTCGCGCGAAGCTGGCGTAACCAGCGACACGCATACCCAATTACGAAGACGGGACCGGGGCTGATGCCGGGTCCATCAAAGGAAGACAGAAGAG